>NZ_JBBOOS010000002.1:0-33464 GCF_038003195.1 Paenibacillus sp. FSL M7-1414
GAGCGGCCAGGCACTACCAGGAGCGCCCGACTGGTTCCCTGCTACACACCTGGCGTTTTAAATTCGCTTACCGCTAAATGGATATACGAAAACTTCTTTATACCTACAAAGCTTTTTTTCTGGTTCATTCTTGAAGTACCAGAATTTATCGACGGAATTCCAATCAGCCCCTGCTGACTTTAATTTATCTTTGATCTTGTATGTATCCCTAGTCGTAACAATATAAAATGTTGGTGGATCTATTCTGCTAATCTCTCCACTTTCTAAAAGCTTATCGAAGCTTTCTTTTTTTAATAGTACGGGAGTATCAATAAAAGCGTTTGGTGTGTAATAATTTAACGTTCGTATAGCACGAACCTCATTTTCATCTTCAGATACAACAAAGTACATATAGGCACTATCTTTTATAGTATAGTATTCAAACATGTTCTTCCTCCTTTACAGTTTGTTTCAGTATAAAGAAAAAGCAATTTTTCGAAAAGAAAAAAGACCACCTTCGAAAGATGGTCTTTAAAAAGCGATTAGCCATTTACCCCATGATTGAACGGTGAAATTGTTGTATTAGGTGGTGGTGTTGGAACAACAATGATACTAAAAAGCGTTACTGTTAAGAACATGGCCATTAATGTTTTTTTCATTTGTCAGGACTCCTTTTACAATAGTTTCATATCTTAGCTGTTGCTCTGTTGATGCTAGTTTTCGGACTTTCTCATACATTGCCGAATTTGTAATAAATTCCTTATACACATCCATATTAACCGCTATTGCTAGATATTCAAGAATGTAATTTATTGTATCATGGTAGGATTTTTGATTGAGTGTGTATATGGCTAGTTGGTTCAGTAGTTTAATGTAATACACGCGATTCCCGATATCCTCATAGCTTGCGAATGTCTCAAGATCGTTAGAGATATGATCGTTCAAAATATGATCAACATTCCAGTTGTTGAGGTTAGCCGCTTCCAATATGGTAATCAAACCAGGCAATATCTCTTCCTCGTCTGATTGAATAAAGGTGTGGTACTCTTCCAAAATTTCAAAATCACCGGCCAGTAGATCAATAGCGTAGGAGTTAGCTTTGGCAAAAATCTTAAACCGGCGAACTTCTTCTTGGCTTTCCGGATCTGGAGTATTGTACTGATCCAAGTTTTCATAATGTGATATGCAGGATCGTGCTTCTTCATACAGACCCTGCTTCTGGTACACGATAGATTCAGCCAGGTAACTATATCCTATGTAAAATACAAGCGGCCTTCTCATGGGCAACTGAAGTGGGGATATGTCTCCGTACTTTTGTTGGGTTTTATATAGATTCCCTGAGACTTTGTGCATGTGCCTTATGATTTTTTTTGCTTCTTCCCAATCATTCTGTTTGTAACATATACGAAATAATTCAAAAGCTTTATCTAGAACATGATTTTGATCTGACAGTAAGAAAACTTCTTCATTTTCTTGCAATGTAATCCCTCCATATCTAACATATTCATGGAGTCAAAGGTGTGAGACCCGGCATTTTTTGTCCCCATATTATTACAAATATATACAAAAATTAACTATCGGTCAATTCCAAATAATCAAATACCTTTGCGATAAAGGTAAATGTGAACGGGATGTGTATATTTGGTAACATACATCCATGAGGGAGTGAGCCAGCTATGTTAAATGAAAAAATCATTGTGCGGGTCAGCGATCATGTACCTGGATATGAAGGACAGACCGTGGGTGTTGCCCGGCAAGGTGACATTTTTATTTTTCGAAGTCCGATCGGTAATTTAAGTGATGCTGAGTATCTTACATGCTATAAGCTTAGTAGAAGTGACTTTGTAGAGCCGTTCAAACGTTCTACAGAGCGCCAATGGATTGAACAGGAAGAACGGTACCGATTATACTTCAACGGACTTGCAGAACGGTTTATGCCTATTATAGAAGCCTACTGGCAAGAGGATGGGGCAGATGTAGAACTATATTGGACTGTTATGGAAAAACAAGGTATAGAAAGCCACTGCTCGGATCTGATGCTCTTTAATCAGTATCTATGGCGTAAAGCCAGGGAGCTGGAAGAGAATGAATCGGCAAATTTTAGGCGAATTGATCAGGTTTATGAGATGATCAAGGGCATTAGTAAGATATTTGAGGTTAGAGCCGGACACAGCACAATAGAAACAGACTCTATATATTTCAAAACAGACGATTCTATTTTCTGGCATGGGTGCTTATAAGAGAAATGCACATTCAAAATACAAAGAAGCCCACCGCTTCATAAATACAGAGGTGAGCTTCTTTGTATTTTGTGTCCCTAAAGGTATATCTTTAGGGACTACTTAAAACAACACGTTCTTCTTTCCTTAAAGGTATTGTTTTTCGTTTTAAAACGTTTATTATGTGTTAAACACCTTTTTAAACTTTTGGAGGACAAGATGAGAACATTCACGAGAGAATACGGATACGCCAGAGTATCAACAAAGGATCAAAACGAAGACCGGCAGTTAACTGTACTACGTGACCAGGGAATTCAAGATGAATACATTTTTGTGGACAAGGCCAGCGGCAAAAATTTTGATCGGCCAGAATATCAGTTATTGAAGCGAGTCATGCGTGAGGGAGATACGCTCTTTGTAAAATCAATTAACCGTTTTGGCCGCAACAAACAAGAGATATTGAGAGAGTGGCAATGGCTGATCGATGCGAAAATCCATGTTGTAGTGATCGATATCCCAATTCTCGATACGCGCAAGTACCAGGAGTTGGAGGGAATCGGGCAGCTTATTATGGATCTTGTGCTTCAGATACTTAGCTGGCTTGCTGAAGAGGAACGTAATGGCATTAAGCAAGCACAGGCTGAAGGTATTGCTGAAGCCAAGAAAAAAGGGAAGCACTTGGGGCGGCCACAAATAAATTTGAATACTCTTACACCGGCGCAAAGGAACACCCTGGATACCGACTATCCTCTATGGAAAAATAATGAGCTTTCGGCTGTAGAATTTATGAAAAGATTAGATCTGAAGAAGAACACCTTTTACAAGGTTATGAAGGAGTTTGAAACTCATTGAAGGCTAATGTTCGTCTTTTAAAGCAATTTGGATCCCAGGGAAGCTCCTGCAGCGGATCTTTTTCAGAGCAATACCCGAACGTTAAAGTTGTGGCCAACTAAAAAAAAGAGCCAGGAACCGAATATGAGGGCATAAAGTCTTTTTTCATGTAGAAACGTGGAACGTATGCATATGAGAGAGGGTAACAAAACACCGATCACACTGAACTATTATGAATTCTGCACTATATGAATATTTCACAATAGTATCTTTATGACGCGATCGCCTACATACATCGTGCACTCCATGTCTATGCTCTCCCTTTGTTCAAACAGACAGTCTTGCGCGGCGGCTCCATAGCGCCCACCGGCGCAGCTCACACACCCAGGACGGCCACGGCCGTCCTTTTGTTCGTCTGGACGTATCGAGCAGCCAGGCACGTACCGGGAGCGCCCACGAGCTGAAGCCCGAGCGACCGGCACGCGGCTGCTCTCCCCGATCCGGACGAGAGCAGCATAAAAAAAAGACAACCCTTGTGGGCTGCCTTCAGTCAATCGCTATGAGATTTCTTGTACTCACTTAATTCTTCAATTAGTTTTTCCAGTCCTTCAGGACTTAACGTTACTGTTCCATTACCAAATGCAAAGGTGTGATTAGCTTTTGTTGATTCTCCTGTAACTAAACAGGGTTCCAGATTGTCGTATTTTTCAATGATGATCCTCTCACCATCACTGAATACTTCAAGCATCTGTTTTTCCCCTAAATGCAGCTCTTTGCGAAGCTGCTTCGGAAGAACAAATCTCCCTATCTCGTCAAGACTCCGGATATACTTCTTCTTTTGCAAACCATCCTCCCCCTGCCCAAGTTAGATTCTGTTTACGTTAGCTTTAATTTGTTCAATCTTCTGCTTCAGCTCCTTCACTTGCTTATCATCTTTTTTGTTTTGAGCAACATTGATTTTATTGGTGAGTTCCTTGATTCGTTGATTACTGGACTTGAACTGAGTAACTTTCTCTTTCATTTCGGGATCATCCCCGGCTAATTGAGTAGCTTCTTGAATCAGTCCTGACCAGAGATAAGAAATCAAAAGCTGGTTTTTCCTTCTGTCGGCCAACTCACTATCTGTCATATCAATATCCTTTGCTAAACCGATTACAGTATCATATTTAGCTGTCATATAAGCAACTTCATAATTAACCGGTGCAGCGTCAGGGTATTGTGCCTGTAACTCCTTTAGCTTGGCCGTTTCTTTGTTCTCGATCATTTTCATTACCACTGTATCGGCTTGGCTTGGATCAAGCTGCATAAGCTTTTCATAAAGCCCTTCTTTTTCGTATAGAAGTATCATTTGTTTCTTTTCGGCTTCAGCCAGATTTTCATATCCGACTGTATCCAATATTTTTAAAGCTTCTTCATTTTCGCCGTTCATGATTTTACGGTAAACATCGGCTACCTGATCTGAGTTCAGCGCTGGAATCTCTTGCGTCTGCTGTACCTCGGGATTTTCTGAAGATGCTGCATTCGCGTCTGGATTAGGCGGTGTGAGTGTATTCGCTAAAAGAATTACGGCCGCTACACCTACTGATCCCAAGTAAAAATATTTGGAACTGAAGAAGCCTTGTTTTTCTTCCTGATCGCCTTTCTTCTTAACAGGTCGAACCAGATCATTTTTGGATCGCAAGCCGCGGTTCGACTTCTCCACAAATTCAGATGAAGTTGCGGCAGTTAACTTTCCGTTAGCCTTGGCCTTACGAATTTCCTTGCGTCTTTCAAAAAATTTCATTTGCTTTAGGCTTTCCTCATACTCGCGGCGAATCTCTTCCTGGCGTTCTACGTTTACAATGGTTTCTTCCAAAACCCTTTCAACTTCCTGGACTGAAGAAGCTCGAAGCACCTGTTCCGCAAACCTGATTACTTTATCCCTTTGGTCTATAAAATCAATTAGACGGGGTTTACCCAAAACCCTGTAAAGTGTAGTTAAGGATAGCAAAATTACTTCTTTGAGTCCATCCAACGTAGGAGGGGTGCTGTAAAGCCTATGCCCATCAAATTCAAAGACTAGAGCCTTAATTTTGCTATCTGTCAGATCTACGAAAAGATTATTTTTATCCCACAAAATTGCTGTATTAGGATTGTTTTTAGCTAATTCAATGAAAGATCGGAAGTAGTAAATTTGGTCTTCAAAATACAACTGTCGCAAGTAGAAAAAAGATTTCATGTCTTCTAAAAAGTAAGTGAACACCACGCGGTTAGTCACAAGTGTTATATCATGAGCAAAAAGATAATTTTTGAAGGCTGCCAACGATATTCCCTTTTGCTTATAGACCGTTTCTAATTCATCCAGGCTATCAAAATCGGTATACGAAAGCGGTATGCTGTAGTGGACTTCATTACCAACCACTTCAATTTCACCATATTTATTAACAGTAGATTGCATACTATCATTCACTCCTTTCACTGTATTTTAAGATCGTTTTTCAACTTGTCTTTGTTGAATGGGTTAACTGACTCCTGATCCTTCTCTTCCAGATCCGTACCACTTACAAAAAATCCGTCCCTAATTAGCTGTACCTGGTTCTCATTGGTTTTCACAAAATGCAATGTGTATTTCTTAGGCTCTTTACTTGCATACTTGCCAGGTATTTTATATGTCATGGGTATTGTCAGTTCACTGACATTGATATTTTCATAGTAGACTTCAGTTGCTTCATCTGTTAGCAAACTAAACCGCGATGCGCTTAACTCAAGAATGTCATCCTCGTTCCGTTCTGTGCCGCTTATGCGTGTTACACGGGACTGGGAATGTATTGCTATAGAGTTTTTTATTTTATCGCTCATTTCGTCATGGAGGCCGTCAAGTTCGGCTGTTGTATGAGCTGTGCGCCCATGAAACTCGGTTATTACAGCAACATATTGTTGTGCCATTTTTTTTGCCTGGTCAATGTCTTCGTTCCTGAACACAGCTTCCCTTTCCGGCTCCTGTGCCGGTTCCTGTTCCTGTACCTGTTCACCACCACCTATAGGATTAGTTACAGGTGGTTCTTCCTTGCTACAGCCCGACAAAACGATCATGAACGCGGCTGCCAAAAGAATAAGTTTTTTCATCCGGATCACTCCTTTTATTTACGTTTCAGAACCATCATTTTAACTGCCGACTTAGCCCCTGAAGCCACAGATCGAGCCGATCCAGTACTGAATCCCCATTGTCCTAATATGCCTGGGAGAGTCAACGAGAGGATAAAAAATGCTGCACCCATAAATAGGTGATACGTATCCCCGAAGTAAGAAGGCGGTATAAGGAATTGATTTAAACCGACTGCAATTGCAATAAGCTGTAAGGCTAATGTGACGAATGCAATAATGAAGTTTTTGAGCCAGAAATCGAAGAAGTTGTACGTGTCATTTATTTTTGTTGCAATCGCAATTGGACCAGCAATATACAAAATGGCTACAAACGCCGTGCGATAAAAGAGTTGTAACATTAAAACAATAAGCAGGATACCGATTACTAAAATGACGATAATTGAAAACAATCCTGGCCCCATCAAAATGTTAGTAACCATGTTCAATATCATATCTTCGCTGCTGATCGTGTCGATAATCTCATGCATCATTAGCTCTTGCGCGTGCAAGATCCATTCAATAATAGAGTCATAGACAAAGAGGAAAAATGCACTGACTACAATTGAAACTATTTTCTCATTCCAGACGGTTGCGCTATCCTCAGCATCACCCATCCGTAAACTCACAATTTTAGCAGCATTAAAGGCAATAAATATCGCCAAGACAATTTTCGATAGTGCGAAAATTCCGTCCTTGTAAGCTTCATATGACGAGTTTCCGACAATATCTGTTGGAGATATGACCGTCTTCTTCATTAAATCTTTGATAAAATCCATAGCCGAGACACCCGAGTCTAAGGCTATTTTATAAACGTGACAAGATACATCAAATCGTCCACAGCTTACTGTACGTTCATCTGGATCGTATTTTTTAATGAAGTCTTTATAACTCTCCGGAGCGTTCTCAAAAAATGCTTCGTACTGATCGTAATAATCTCCTTCATCGGCAAAACTAACCGTTGGGAATATCGTTATTGCCAAAGTTATGAGTAGAACGAAACTTATTAACCATTTCGTTTTTTTCATCGTCCTCCTGACCTCCCAATAAAGAAAATTAGGAACAGGACAACAAAAACAGCAACACTCCACTTTAATGTGATCCGATACCTTAGTTCTCTAATTTCGTCCTCAGTCATTTCGGTTTTATACTCTAAATAAAATTCACGCTTCGCCTTTTCTACTGGCTGCTCATAAATTTTGGTTAATAGCTTGAAAAGTTTATCCAGGGCAGCGAGAGTATTACGGGACAGCTTCAGCAATTTCGCCCTTTGGCTTGGAGATAGTTTCATTCCCCATCCCTCGCCTTCGACTTCGTAGCATTTTCTAGGGCTTCTTTCGCTTGTCGTTTCAGCTCATCGTCACTACTGTCACCTGTTAGAGTAATATCTACATCATTTACCTTCCATTCCCCATTCTCTTTAACCCAAGCAGAGTACATGGAGAACGTTTGAATGTAATCATCGGTTGGGCTATTTGACCCACCTAATTCATATTGCAGACGAACCGTTGCATAGGATTCTGCTTGATCGTCTCGCTCCTTAACCTTCTTCGTGTACAACTGCTTTATTTCAACATTTTTTAGTCCATTATCTTCAGACATGTGTACGTCTTCATGATCTTTTTCCCGATTATCTTCTCTAGCAAAACGATCGGCAGCAGCCTTCGATAAAAACTCTTGATGCTTCCCCTGTGCATACGCACGTACAAAGTCTTCAGAGCGCTGATTGAGGGCTTCAACATCCTGGTATCCGGCAATGGTCTGCCGCGCTTTGTGCAGCGCTGTGTATTGGTTAAATCCCCATCCGAGTGACAACGCAAGACCAACACCCAAAAGGAGCATTATCCAACCTTTTTTCATATCTATTCATCCCCTCTATCCATAGAGTCGTCAGCTCCTTCGTCCTCGCTCCTGCCAATGCTTTCAAGGAAAGGCCACGGATCTTCTCTTGTACCGTATATTTCCCCTCTTTGAATTTCAAAGTGTAAATGTGGCCCCGTAACACGTCCGGTTTTTCCACATGTTCCAATCTGTTCACCTTTAGTGATGTTTTGATTTACGCTAACGAATACCGCGGTCATATGGCCGTACAAAGTAAACATGTTGCCGTGATTTATAATGATATGATGGCCGTAATTACCGCCGCCCGACTTCACAGCAACCGCTATCGTACCGTTGTCTACTGCATAGATTGGATCACCGATGCTACAAGCAAGGTCTGTTCCCTTGTGCATGGTGGACGGCTTCCCCGTTACAGGATGTGTCCGCATACCATATGGCGAAGTGACGACCATAGGAGGGGTTACAGGATACGCATAGTCTCCAGTGACAAAATATTCACAGTTTGCCGACAAACCGCCAAAACCATTAACTATCCGCGTTACAGTTGGAATCCAGTGAGCATTAAGGTTATTCGGATCATTTTTTGCACCGACTGGAGCGTACTTGTTACCTACTTGCTCAATCGTTACTAATCCCTGAGAGATATACAGCCTATACAAATTTGCAGCCATGAATTCAATGCCTTCATCCAAGCTTCTGAAGGTCATTAGTCCACTTCCATCGGGTCTCATGAGTCCACCAGGGTTGTTCTTGTTCTTCACGGCTGGTGATTTCCCGTATGACGTTTCGTGCATAGCAATGGACATTAGCAAAACCGGATCAATGTTATTGTTTGTAGCAGCTTCGATAAACACATTTTGTTTCCCTGTAAAGACTCCTAAATCAGCGAATTTCTCGTCAATGTATGCCATGTTTAATTCGCCAGGCGTACAGAGCAAAGGTCCAGATCCACCTGGCCCAGATCCGCCGCTGTTATCATCCACGATAGCGGCCATGATCGCCGCTATGATTGCCACCACGCCTGCTACAAGCGCTATAATCAAAATGTAGTACCTTGCTTTGTAAAGTAGAGCCTGTTTTAAAAAATCGTTCATTAGATGATCACTTCACTAAAGGGCTTCCGGTCGAACCATAGCTGTTTCTCTACGTCTGTCAGTACGACTTGCAGCCTAATTTTTTTAGAACCAACAAAGTACAGCCCCTTACCGGCTTCTTCTTCCTTACGACCTTCCACAACCGTTATGGCCGTCTTTTCTTCTTCCGAAAATTGCATGTTCATTTCACGTTCTAAGAAGTCAACTTCAGTATCAGCCATCGGCAGATAGAATCTTTGGGTCGCCTGGTTAATAACGGCTTCCCCGTAATTTCGTTGATCGTCTCTAGCCGATAAAAAGTCCTTGATAGATTGACTGGCCGGTGTAATGCCGCAGTTAAAGGATCGCAGCATTTTCATAGCCGTGTACAAATATTCCATTGCCAGAGGAACCTTTGGATCGGCAATGATATGAGCTTCGTCAATATAAAGTTGTGATTCTGATTTATCACCGTTCACCACTTCATATTGAATATGAGATAAAAGCAGGAAGTACACAACACGCTGCAACTTTGGTTTGTGCTGAAGCTCTAAAATGTCAAAGTCACACAATGGATTCGTGATATCTACGTTCGTATGACCGTTCAGGATTTTCGCAAAAAGTCCTTCGGAATACGCATATAGAATAGTGTGGAAATCAGAAATTTTCGTGAATTCTTCTTCACCTTTTTCCTTCTTCTCTGAAAGGAAATCATACAAATCACGCATAATCGGAAAGTCTGTTTTTTTAAGTTTCCCTACGTTTGTTCGCTCGTTGATGTTAAAGTTCTCGTACAGCTCTATGAGATATTTGGAAAGTATATCTTCCTGAAGATCATTCATGTCTGGATACATAAGCTTAAACATGGTTAACAGGGTACTTATTTTAGCAAGCAATGGATTCCCTTCAGACATCCCCTGTCTTTCCATTTCTTTTTGTGCATCGACGCTGATCGCCGGTATGTCGAAGGGGTTAATTATGCTCCCACCATTAAAGGAGAATTTAACCCACTCACCGCCGAGACTTTTATAAATCGCCCCGAACTCTCCCTTGGGATCAATTGTCCGGATGATGTTGCCAAGCATCCATTTACGCATCATGTTAGCGAAAAGGGTACTTGATTTACCGGTTCCTGACATACCTATCAAAAACTCATGTTTATTGTGCAGCTTGGAATCATCTACGATTACGACATTACCGGTTGTTATATTGCGTCCCTTAATAATCCCATGTTGATCAAAAATTTCGTTTTCATGAAACGGAAAAAAGAAACTTACTGCTTCGGCGTTCATTGGCCGATACGTCAAGTCATAGACCTTGTTATGACCAATTGGAAGAAAGCTATCAAAAGCATCTTTGAGCTTGGTCATAGGCGTTACGGTTTTTGCAAATGGCCCGACTACGGATTTAACCAATTGCGTCAGTGTATCAAGTTGTTTGTTATCCGCTGCAACAATGTGAATGAGCATTTGGAACATGTACATCCGTTCATTTTTGTAACTGAGCTGATTGAGCGTCATACGGGCACTATCAATCTGTGCTTCAGCTTCAGCTTTACCAGCATCGTTTACATACTTAGAATCAGCCTTTTGCCGGTTCTGACGTATGCTTTCAGATAACTGCTTTCGAACCTCGGCCGAATCATATTCCGTCAAAAACTGCACCACACTGATGTTCTCGCTAAGATCGTTCAAGTTCATAATGTGTTCCTGGTTCAATATAGCGCTGTATTCAACAGCAACTAGAGTACGTGTGAAGTTAGCACCTGCACGTACAAATGATTCTTCTTCTTCGATAGAATCCGGCGATAACATATTTAATATGTTTTCATTGAAGCCGATATAAGAAGACTCTAATGTCTCCTTTTTCTTTTTGGAGAATATGCCCATGTTCGCTCTCCTTTTCTTACATGATGTGATCTGTCTTCATCTGCTGCCAGCTTCCACTCATTTCTTCGTAAGTCCGTTCACCCACAGTTAACGGGGAGAATAGAGCTGTTTTAAAGCTGAAATTCACTTGTGCATTTTCATAATCGATGCAAGCAAACATTAAGTGAAAGAGTTCTTCATTATCCAAGACTTTCGTTTTCAGCTCGTAACGTCCACCAAGCATATTTTCTATTTGAGTGCTTACGATCTTAACGTCTCGTTCCAGTTCATCAAGCACCTTTTTGCGATTCATAGAATTAAATGGACGTGCCAATATCACGTACCTATTCCGCGAAACCATGTTTTTGCTTTTCTGTATATCGTCAACATATTTTAAATAGCTCTTCGCAAGAATTGCCTTTGGATAAGATTCCTCTTTGGCTGTTTGATCATCAATATAACGGCCATAATTTGTGAGGTTTATCGGTTGAGCAATTTGGCTCACCTGAAGAGGTAACATGGTTCGTGGTAAATCATTCAAAAATGTTTCATAAGCCTGAAAAATCTTCGTTTTTTCTTTCTTATTCAGCAGTGACAAGTTAACACTGGATACCCGAATGACTTTCACGAACCGATTATCGGTTGTTTCATAGCATTCAGAGTACACATTCTTTATGCCAAGCTGCTCCCGTATATCTTTCGATGCATTCTTTTTTTGTTTACTGCTCATGAAATCACCTTTCGTATAGACAAATAATTTTTGCCGTCTATTGAACTGGATTCTCCATATCACGCGGTGAGTGAAGAAGTTTATATTTTTGCGATCCGGGTGATGGAGGGTGAGGATGAGTAAGAATGTGCCCCAAGGTGATAAACAAATTAGAAGCAATTGTGCGCTAAATGAGTAGCCAGCATGAACTAGATACCACAACACCAGAAATCCTATAGCCATTAATGGCAAAGAGATAAGTATATCCCGGTACTTGATTAAGGAGAGGATGTATTTTTTCGTATCTACATTGAGAGGAAGTTCAATCTTCCCTTCCTCCCTTAAACGGTCTCTACGCTCTACTGCTGACTGATTGTCAAAAATCACATAATCAGCCCCTTAAATTAAAGATTGCTTTGGAAATAGTCCACAATCTGTTTTGCGAGAACAAATACAATCAATCCGATAATGCAAGAGATCAAACCTTTTTTGAATCTAGGTTGATTCTCTTCCCCACCAAATGCAGCCATCAAACCACAAACCAAAATACCGATTGTAAATAGTGTGATGAAGGTTTTGGTGATATCACCAAACAATGTATTGAACAACCCTTGTAACGACTCGAACATTAAGTATTCCTCCCTTAGTGTTAGCATTTTCCCTTCTAATAGGAATTTTACAAGACTTCCTATAAGTCGAGTATTGGACGATACTCCCAACTGGCATTAGCCCCTATTTACCATATAATCCCTCCCGTTTGAATCTGATTAGACTTTATCAGATTAATTTAATTTTGTAAAGAAGGGATTGCCCTATTTTAAGGCAATCCCTATGTGGAAATATTCCTAGTTATTTGTTCAGCGACTAGATTTAAGTAAAATCTGTATGTTCTATTGGTACTTTTCGCCTTGTTATCCAGGACTTTCTTCACGCTTTTACTGAGAATTAGGTTTAAAAACGCCTTTTCGCTTATTTCGAACGAGTCAATGTTAATTTCCTCATTCAAAATATAATGGGAAAAAAGGCTGCTTACTGTCATTGCATTTTCTTCAGCATATGACATGATTTTTTCCTTCGTACCCTGGTCGAGAGTAATTTCAATATGACCTTTTGGACTGTCTTTCTCGTCCGGATCGTCTTGGTCTATTCTAAACTTGTCCTGGTTGTGTAGGAAATAGTCGGAAATAAGCAACCCGAAAAAAACTCGCCTTGAATACCCATGTCTTTCAATGCCTTCTAGTTTAGCCTGTACTTGCTCGCTAATTGTTGATGCAGTAGAAACAGATGTTGTTATCTCACTAGACAATGAATCAACGAACCTTTTATCATAAGAATTTTTAAGGATTTCTGCCAATGCCAAAGAAATTATATTACGTTTACTGGTTCCCATTTTCTTAGCAGCCAACGCAATTATTTCTTCAGCATTTTTATTCAATGCTAGATTTAGTTTGGGACTAGCCAAAGTATCCCCACCTTAGTTCATTGAGAAAATGTCATTTTCTTTGTATCCATCTTTTGCTATAATGCTAGTAAAGTTTAAATAGATTCACTCGTTATCTAAAGATAACATTTCAATAAGCATTTTAAAACAAAAAAATCCCCTATCTGCTCCACACTATGCTATAAACGGTCACTTGTTTGGCGACGAGAGAACCGTTTATAACATCCCAGGCGAAAGCTTGATAGAGGATTTCTTCTATTTGGCTACATTTATATTGGTATTATACCATGAAAATAGCCCTATAGTAAAGGAATTCCTCTGTTTTGCCCAACCCTGTTTTATGGAGTATATTTGGGCAATAACGGAGGTTTTTTATTTATGTCAGAACAACAACCGAGAAAATTATTACGTTGCACAATCAAAGAAGAATACGTTGAACTAACTGGTGATGCTGTATCCGCTGCACTCTTGAATCAGATGATTTTTTGGCAAGAAGTCATTAACAAATCCGATTCTGAAAAGTTAGCAGAAATTGAAGTGCTGGAACGGATCGGTGACCATGACAAAGCAAATAAAATGCGATCCCAATTACGAGGAGGTTGGTTCTGGAAGTCTGCTCAGGAACTAAGTGACGAAATAATGTTTTCCACAAGACCCACTGTTGCTAGAAAACTAAAAGCACTTGTGGATAACGGAATTATCGAAAGCAGAAAGAATGATAAGAAGAAATTTGACCATACAAATCATTACCGCGTAAATCTATCTTTTATTCAGCGTGAGTTAGACAAACTCGGTTTCTCGTTGGAAGGATACACATTATCACGCCCATCTCAAAATGAGGATTTACCGATTGCTCAAAATGAGCAATCGAAAGAAACGCCGAAAGTACCGATTGCTCAAAATGAGCAATCGAAAGTTCATTATGAGCAATCGGCTGCTTATAATGAGCAATCGGCTACTCACTCTGAGCAATCAATCAGTAGGTTTACTTCTTTAGGTTTACTATCATTAGAGTTTGAGGAAGAAGAGGTATACACCGGACGCGATCCACTTATCCACATGTTGATAAACGTAAGCCAAACAAAAGCACCTACTATCCGACATGAAGCTTTCCTCCAAAACTTAACAATGTACAACATAAAAAATGAAATGGGACTCCAGGTTGTCGAGTATATGAAAACACAGCAGCAAGATATAAATAATTACACTTGTGACGCTATTGATCGGACGTTTGCCGAATTTGTTAAAAGATCCAAAACTAACGACAAGGTTAAAGTATTCCCTCGCTGGTTTGCTACTACGATTGCTAACAAGCAATTTGAAGTGGATCAAGATGATGCACGTGCCGATGAAGCTAGACGTGAAGAAGAGAGATTTCAACGGAGATTAGAGCGTTATAAAAATAGTAGTCACCAATTGGCTGCCGCTACTTCAGAGATGCATTAAAGAATGTGATTTCATTCAAATTGAATGCAATATGAATCATATGTGAGTTGCTATGATCCGAATGTGACAGAATTCATTCAATTTGAATCGAATATGAATCACTTTTGAATGTGAATGGAATTAGCGTTGTTCTTTCCCTGCATTTTATAACAGCCTGAAATAGCCTAGGATTCTTTTTATTTATCTAACCAATCCAAACCTATCAATCAGCATTTAAAGCGCTCCTGAAAGCCTGTGGAAGCTCTCTGAGGATGCAACAGGTGACCGGCACGCAGAAACCGATCCGAGTAGCTTACACACTCAAGACGTGGGCATCCGTTTGTCAGTCGAAGAATAGAGCAGCCAGGCACACCAGGAGCGCCCCACGAGCTGAAGCCCAAGTGCCCGGCACGCGGCTGCTCTTTCCGATCCGGACGAGATCCGTACAGCTCCATAGCGCCCATCGGCGCAACTCACACACCCAGGCGGCCACGGCCGCCCTTTTGTTCGTCTCCTGAAGAGACAGCAGCCAGGTACGTACCAGGAGCGCCCACGAGCTGAAGTCCTGGCGACCGGCACGCCGCTGCTCCCTCCGATCCGGACGAGATCCGCGCAGCTCCATAGCGCCCACCGGCGCAGCTCACACACCCAGGACGGCCACGGCCGTCCTTTTGTTCGTCTCCGGAAGTATCGAGCAGCCAGGCACGTACCAGGAGCGCCCACCGGCTGAAGCACGAGCGCCCGGCGCGCGCCGCTCCCTCTGATCCGGGCAAGATCAATTTAAATTTGGTTAACTATTAGATTCTTATAAACAATAGAGTTAACCCAGTTAACTCAAGTTAACCAATAAAATCAAAGGGGACTATTCTAAAAAATGAGCATAAATACTGCTGCTGAGCGAGGTGGTTATTTTTGTTCCTACGAAAAAAAGAACTTCCACTTGGATCTTCAGACTTTAATTTTCTGAATCCCTATCACATTAAAGTTAACTATTCTCTTCAGTAATTTCAGTAGGTTAACTCAGTTATTCGTAGTTAACTACTAGAAATTTAATCCTTTTGATGATTGTATGCTTTAGTGAATTAGTTAACTTTATGGATCTTTATTATCAATAGGTTAACCTAGTTAACTTGGGTTAACCAATTGATTTTCATGATATCTAATAGCTGAAGCCCAAGCGCCCGGTGCGCGCGCTCTCTCCGATCCGGACGAGATCCGCGCAGCTCCATAGCGCCCACCGGCGCAGCTCACACACCCAGGCGGCCACGGCCACCCTTTTGTTCTTCTCCAGAAGAAACAGCAGCCAGGCACGTACCATGAGCGCCCACGAGCTGAAGCCCAAGCGCCCGGCACGCCGCTGCTCTCTTCGATCCGGACGAGATCCGCGCAGCTCCATAGCGCCCACCGGCGCAGCTCACACCACCCAGGACGGCCACGGCCGCCCTTTTGTTCGTCTCCGGATGTATCGAGCAGCCAGGCACACCATGAGCGCCCACGAGCTGAACTCCTGGCGACCGGCACGCCGCTACTCTCTCCGATCCAGACGACTAAAGCGAACATAAAAAAAGAGGATGGTTTGGTTTCCCAATCCATCCTCTTTTTTTATAGATTTGTTTTGTCTATCATTCCGTAAATATCATCATTAGAATTTTTAGACGTTTCAGGTTTACTGATTTCATTTTCTGTCGGATTTTCTGCAACGACTTCAGGTTCATTTTTAGCAGAAGGAGCAGCTTCACTGAGTGGAATTGAGATAGTAGGAACGTTTTTCAGTCCAGATAAAATTGAACGCAATTCGTCAGCTATTGGTTTCTGGAAAAGAGCCTTTTGAATATCGTGTGCCGTAACATCACGATAACCGAACTGTTCAATCATATGTCTCACTAAACTAGTGATTGAGTTTTGAACATTAGATTGAGCATTCACCCAATCATTCAATTGGTCGGTGTCGGGCAATTTACCAATACGCCATGAAACAAGTTCTCTTCTATTTTTATCATTCATTCGTTATGCAACTCCTGGAAAGAACACTTTAGTATGCAAAATTTCAAGACCATCCAAGTTCATATCAATTGCAAATTCTTCCGGAATCCAGAGGATCATGCATTTTACATCCTGAGAAAATTCGGTCAGGCTTGGGTAGAGATCTTCTTCGAAAGTGATGCTTCCCCCTCCAAAAACCATCATAAAATCAATATCTCCACCTATGATGCTGTATCGTTCTTGCACATCTTCTAATATCTTGTTTGATTCACCATATTGAGCTTCTGACATGAATTTTTGAGCCAGGTCATGATAATTATTTTGACTATCTTGCATGATTTCATCAAAGCGTTGACGATTGATTTTGAGGTGACCATTAAGCTCTGATTCAAGCAATTTTCCTGCTTCTTCTGCGGCATGTCCTACGCCACGTTTTTCACCGTGACAGTTTTGTAATACAGGGTTTACTCCGCGGCTATGAATGTACTCAGTCGTTCCTGAACCAATATCAATTCCCAATCCTTTTAAAGACAGAAAATCTCTTTGAGTCATGCTATTACGTTTCGGATCGTCTTTATACAGTTCACGGAATTTTCTTAAAATCGTATCCTTCGCTTCGATCAAGGCGTATAACGCTGGAATTCCTTCTTGTGTAATTTTGGCGTTTGTATATTTGATTGTAACCGTAACAGACTGAGAACCTACATATACTATGACGACATGTACAATAGGAGATTCATCTTTTCCGGTGAAGCGTTCTTCAAATTCTTTTGCTATCTCTGAAGTATATTCAGACGCAGGGATTGCACCTGTCAATGTTCCCTGAACATCAATTTTTTCAGGCAACTTTTTATTTTTTTTGTAATATTCTTTTACTGATTGTGCAGCAGTCAAAGACAAATTCATGATGACTGGAATGTCATGTTTTGATTTTTTTCCGATCTTAATATTCATGTTTTCGGATTTTAAAGCATCAAGATTTGCGTGTTGTCCGACTGAGAAAAATCCTGATCTTTTTAATGAAGGGCTTACTATATTTACACTTAGTTCCTCTAACAAATTTGCAACGTTTTTTTCGATATCTGTTTCTGATGCTGGTTCAGGACTGTGAAGCCTTTTAATGACAGATGGTTGTTCAATTCGAACTCCATTGATTCGCATTTTTGTTTTTGAGTTACCAAAATCCGTTATCACTCTTAATTTCAACTAAATCACTCCTTAAGTATAAGTTTACATTCAAATTCAATTCACAAGGCATTCAAATACCATTCATAAATCTATTATAACTGATATTGAATGTAATATCAATTCAATTTGAATATTTAATGAATTCATTTTGCATTCAAATTTTAGATTTTATTGACGAAAAAGACGGAATGTTGTCAAAATGAATCCCAAATGAATTCAATTTGAAAACATTTGGGATTATTTAAGGGGAAAAGGTTGCTTTTTGTTTTATCGTGACAACTCCAAGTCATTTCTTGTCTTTTCTTGCTTCTGGCTTTTATCATTTTCCTTTTCTTTTTGTAGATTATTTTGGTTATTTTGATTCAATCCTTGCTTCAATGTTTTTTCCATTTCGTCATAACGGTCAATCTCTTGACGATACTTTTCAGGATTTTTTTGTATGTTGTTTATAGCAGAACGTAATGTTTTTGTTTGGGTATTATCAATCTTTTTATCGATCAGCTTTTCAAGTTTTTCAAGCTTTTCGTAATGCATTTTATAAAGACGTGGATTGTTTTCAAGTTTGGATTTAAGCAACTCAATTTTGTTCTTTGTATCAGCCAATTTTAATACAAACCTACGTGGTTCTCGCTTTAAATTATCAATAGCTAAAGTAATTTCTTTTCTTTGTGCTTTTACAATGCTGCTGTTCAGTTTAACTTCAACTTTACTCAACTTTTGAAGTTCATTTTTGTTTTTTTCTGGATCTTTATTTAACCTCTCTTTGAGCGAATCTAAATTGTGCCGAGCAGCTAACAAACTTTTTAATGACTGTGTTTCATCTTTTGTTGTTGAATGTTCTACTTTACTCACGGTGTGGTTTTTATCATTCAGATCCGGACGGATCGGGACGACCTTATTATCGGCAGAAGGTTGAACATTCTGATTTTCATTTTGTTGTTGTTTTCTCAGGGATCTGCTTTTTTGTTTATTCGCAAGTTCTTCAAGTATCTCAATAACTTGGTTATTTAAATGATCTCTTGCGTCCATTATCTATACCTCCCTAGTTATAAAAAAATATCGAAAATTTAATCATTATTCCTCCGGTACTTTTCTGGTGTATTTTTCGAAATAAAGTCAGAGAAAATTTTAAATAACTCTTCTCTTTTCTCAATAGATAAGTGTTCAATTCCAAAATATTTTTCGGCTAATGCTCCTGTTTGGATCAACCGATTAGCACGCTGCTTTCTTTCTTTTTCTGATGCTAATCTAACTATTCTGTTCTTTCGTTCTTCAAGTTGTTCAATCTTTTTATCAATATCAGAAATTGGTGTTTTCTTTATTTCGTTTTCATGTTCCATATCAATTGGCAGGGTTCGAACCGGACGCACTATAGTTATTTTGGCTGTTGCTTGGATTCTGATCTAGGCGACTTCCGGAATCATTATTGTTGAATGAAGCTTTAGCTTCTTGCTTAAACTTATCAATAAGTGCCTTTGCTTGTTCGATATCTTCTACTTCCCATGAATCCATCAAATACTCCCCAATGTCTTTCTGAGCTTGCTCGATTATTTTCTTCTGCTTCTCGCGTAACTCTTTAATCTGTTCCTCTAATTTCTGTACTTGTCCGAGTTTGCTTTTTTTCGCCACTTTGTTTTCCTCCTTTAAGTAATTACGGTGTTTAATGCATTAATTTTACCGTAATTTAGGCGAAAAGTCTACTAAAATGTGGGAAAGTGTGGTATACTAGATCACATGAACGAAGTAAGAGTGCCCATTTATACCCCTGCTTCGCAGGGAATGGGTCTCGCCTTCGCTCGAATTCATTCACTTCCCGTGAATGACCTTTCCGTTGGAAAGGAGTTTGCTTGCAGCAAATAACCCGCAGGGGCTTGGAAGGAGGTGGGCATGTATGGGGTACTTTTACTTTAGCTCGCAGATATTAAACCGTATGAATCATTCCGCTGTTGCGGCCGCAGCTTATCGCAGCGGAGAACCTTTATATTCTGAACGCGATGGTTTGACTAAAAATTACGGTGAAAGAACTGTTGCACCTGAATGCTTCATCCTGGCTCCGAAGAATGCGCCAGATTGGGTCAATAATCGTGAACGTTTATGGAATGAAGTCGAAAAAATTGAAAAGCAGAAGAATGCACAAATAGCCAGAGAAATTCGTCTTGCTCTTCCAAACGATCTGAACAACGATGATCAAAAGGAATTGCTCCTTCAATTTTGCAAAGAGAATTTTTCAGATGAAGGAATGGTTGCTGATATTGCAATTCACAGAGATAAGGAGAACAATCCCCATGCTCATGTCATGCTCACCATGCGTCCTTTTAATGAAGATGGTTCCTGGGGAAATAAACGTCAGAAAGTTGATAAAGAAGTTAACGGGGTGATGAAGAAAGTAAGTGTACATTTGACTAACTGGAATGAAAAAGAAACGCTCGTTCAATGGAGGAAGAATTATGCGGATCTAATTAATGAGAAATTAAAGGATCGTGGAATCGAAGATCGAGTTAGTCACGAAAGTTACAAAAATCAAGGATTGGATCGTGTACCTGGAATCAGACTGGAGCGTACAGCTTTCCAGTATGAAACTAGAGTGAAAGAGCAAGCGATCAGAAACAATGTTCCTTATGAACCAGTTACTTACTATGGAAAAATTAACGAAGAAATTAAACTGATTAACTCCGAATTAGATAAGCTGAAAGATTTGAAAAAGCAACAAGTTGTTTCTCTTTCTGAATATAAAAATGAAAAATCCCTTGCTGAACAACTTAATGTTATTCGATCTAGTCGAAAGCTGAATGATGGAGAGAAAACAGCTCTATCTATGGTGGCACAAAGATCTAAAAGTTATGTGGATTATATCATTGCAAAACAAGTTAAAGATGAAATCGAAAATGGAAACTGGAATAAGAAAATTGAAAGTGAAAAAGTTAAAATCACTTCCGAAAAGAACTTGCTTAATAAGGCATTCAAAGCATTTCAAGACGATCCGAAGCAAGTATTGAAATATGGCTTCACTCCTTCTAAATTTATGGATCAAATGAAGGAAAAGGTTTCCCATATCAAAACGCTAGAACAAAAAAATATGGAAGACTTATCTAAGTTGAAAATGCTTTTAGACAAAGCTGATCAAGCTTTAGATATTCAAAGTGATTTTACTCGAAAAGAATTTTCAGTTTTGTATCAGTCCACCAATAATTATTCTGTCGATGAAATGTATCATGCAGTTCAATATTTCAAAGAGACAAACAAATTACTACGCGAAGATGAAGTATCTTCTTATGCTGTTTCCAAATATAAAGAGCATGAAAAAAATACTCCTTCTTTAGCTGAACAAACTCGAAATATTTCGAAGAGTGTTTTCATTTTAGACAGAGCGATACAGAAACAAATGAAAGAACGGTTAAGTGCTTTAAAAGAACAAAACTTTGATCTTGTCTATGAAGCGAATAAAAAGATTGAACAATTCACATTACAAAAAGAACGACATGAAAAAGATTTAGCTGGAAACGTTCAATTGCTTCGAGTCAATTTACAAAATCATTATTCTGATTCAATCGATCACATTACAAATGCTGAAGTCTTACTACGCCTTCAGGATCGTCAAGTCAATGGAATGAGTTCCGGACGAGTTGACCAGGATCTAAGTATGATTCATCAACAAATCACAAAAGAGATTAATGATAAACCTATGGACAATTCATTTACTCCTGATCAACAAGTCGAACACCAATATTCTCAAAGTGTTGCTTCGGGGTTGTTCCAGGCATTGGAGCAGGCGCAGCGTGCGAATGAAAACAAAAAACATGAAAAAGATCCTACTGAAAAGAAACAGCGAAGAAGATACAGAGGTCAGGAACTGGATCATTAAGGAGGATGTATGGACTTTAAAAAGAAAGCATGGAAACCCATTTTTGCTAGTTTCCTTTTGAGTATATTATTTTCTTACTTACTGATGGTCGGCTTTTATATAATTGGTCCTGGCGGTGACTTGACTCAATTAGTTCTGCAACCGATAAAAGTTATTTCGTTTGTTTATTCTCAGGAAAACTTGAAGGTAATTTTTTCTTTAATTCCGGTTGTAATCTTAGGGGCACTTCTCTATTCCATGAGAACTTCTATCCTTCTTCCTAAACTTAAAGACGCAAGTGACCTTGGTTTGCATGGTACAGCCAAATGGGGAGTTCCTTCCGATTATGTAAATGGGAAAATATACTCCAAAAAAAATTCATACACCAAAGATTCACTGAGTCCTTTTAAAATGGAACCCGGCATTATTTTAGGTAAAATTCCTAACAGGAAAGAACTAATCATTATGCCTAAAGATACTGTTGTTGACAACCGAAATGTTTTGATAATTGGTTCTTCAGGATCGGGTAAAGGCCAGGCATATGTTTTTCCCAACATGTTGAATCATGTCAATGAAACAATCATTGTAACTGACCCAAAAGGCGAAATTTATGAAGCCACTCATCAACTTAAAAGAGATCAAGGATACAAGGTTTTTCAAATTGACTTTGTGAAGTTTTCCGAAGAAGTTGGTTACAATCCTCTCGATTATGTAAAGGACGATGAGGATGCCAGAGCCGTTGCCAATACGATAGCTTCCAATGCTGTTGATGATGGAAAACGTGATTTTTGGAGTGAATCGGCAATTGCTTACTTTGCAGCAATCATCCTTTATATCAAAATTGAACATGGCAAGGCTGCAACGATGACCCATGTGGTGCAGTTCACGGCTAAGGCTGGTAAGGACGAGGAATATCTTGATAATTTACTTGAGGAAATGCCAACGGATCACCCAGCTTATGATATGTTCACTTTGGCTAATATGAGTGCAGGAAATACCAGAACGGGAATTATGTCCACGTTAGGGCAGCAGATCGGAATTTTCGCAATGCGTAAAATTGCGAAATTTACAGCTAAAAGTACGTTTAATTTCCGTGATATGCAAAAGGAAAAAACTATTTTGTACGTTAAGGTTCGGATGAAGAGTAATCCGTTTAAACAGCTCACAGCTACCTTCTTTGAACAGATGATTGATACGTTTTACGATGTGGCTGATGAAAACCATTCAAGGCTGCCGATTGATACCATTTGTCTGTTCGATGAATTTGCGAACATAGGGAAAATTGGTGGATACACCAATACGCTTGCTACATGTCGTGGCTTGGGGATGTCACTGCACACGGTAATTCAGGATCTTGGACAATTAGAAGATAAACGAATGTATGGGCCTGATTTAGCCCGTTCGATCGTGAATAACCATGATGCTACTTTGTTTTTACGAACTAAAGATACTAAGACTGCTAAATATTTTAGTGAACTGGCCGGTGAAACCACTATTGAACATAAGCAAAAAAGCACTTCAATAGGAGAAAAGAATGCTTCCAAAAGTGTATCAGTACAGCATGTTAAGCGTCCTTTAATCACCCAGGGTGAATTGCTTAATGTAAGCCCGTCAATTTGTTATCTTTTCGTCAGCGGCTGCAATCCTTTAAAACTAGAAAAGTCCTATCAGTTTAAAATTTACGGTGAATTCCTTTTTGGAAAAGACCGTAAGCCTAACTACGAACGTTCTTCCAGAGAACAGTTTTTGAAATATTTAGGCATTAGCTCTGCAAACCATATTGAGAAGCTTCCAGAAGCCGATACAGCCATCGAACCAGAAGTACCGGGATTAGAAGATGCGGATTATGATGAAGCCTTAGAAGCCGAAATGCTGGCCTTAGAAGAGGAAATGGAAAAGATTCCTGAAGAAGAAGACGTACCGTTTGCGGAAGAAGACGAATTTGAGGACGGAGAAGGTATCTCAACAGAAGAACTAAGCATGTTGTTAGGTAATCTTGACCCAATCGATCAAACACCGGTAGAACCATTTGAAGAAGCTCCTATTGCTGCTGAAGCAACAGATGATGGAATTACCGATGAAGATGTACAGGCGGCCTTTAGAGAGCTAGAGGATGCGTTAAACGGCATTGGTGACGACGATCCTGACGCTGAAGCTTTAATGGAAGTGATTAAGGAGCTTACGGATGAAGCGGCTGCTGTTCAGGAAGAAACGGATGAGGATAAAGAGAAAAAGGAACTGGACGATTCAGACGACTTACCAATGTGATAAATGGAGGAATGCACAATGATAACCGTATTAGCTGAAAAACCTGACCAGGCCAGAAAATTGGCCGCGCCTTTCCCGCATACTAAGGGGAAAGGCTTTCTTCTCATTAACCCATGCAAAGAGTTTCCGGGCGGCGCTAAGGTCACATGGGCTATCGGGCATCTAGTAGAACTTAAAAATCCAGATGAATACAACGAAGCCTGGAAGAGATGGAGCTTGGACAGTCTCCCTATTATTCCGGAGAGTTTTGAATATAAGGTTTCAAAGGATAAGGCAGCACAGTTCAAAATTGTAAAGGATTTATTGAAAGAAGCCGATCAAATTATTATAGCGACTGACCCGGCGAGAGAGGGCGAAAATATTGCCCGGCTGCTTATCATGATGGCCGGTTGTTCCAACAAGTCAATAAAACGGCTATGGACTTCCTCTCTAACCGAAAATGCGATACGGAAAGGTTTTGCTGAAGTACGGGACGGATCAACGACCATTAACCTTTTTTATGAAGCTCAAGCCCGGCAAATCTCTGATTGGCTTATCGGACTTAATGCAAGTCGGTTGTACACGCTGCATCTGCAGCGTAAGGGGTTCAAGGATGTGTTTAGTGTAGGACGAGTACAAACACCGGTTCTTACGCTCATTTACAACCGTCAGTGTGAAATTAAAAATTTCAAATCCGAACCATTTTATGAGCTTGTGGCTGAGTTCACCGTTTCTACAGGGAAATACACTGGTAAGCTACGCGATCGTTACCCATCTAAAGAAAAGCTGTATGAAGCAGTAAAACCCTATATTGAGCCTGGAAAGACTACGTATAATGGGGTTGTCAAGCTAGTTGAAGTGAATGAGAAGCGGACGCAGCCGCCTACCTTGTATAATCTATCCGGTTTACAGGCGGCCATGAATAAAAAGAAGAAATATAGCCCAACGGACGTATTAACTACTGTGCAGTCACTCTATGAAAAAGGTTTTGTCTCCTATCCACGATCCGATTCACAGCACATTACAACAGAAGAGTTTGCATACTTGAAGCAGAACCTAAGCAATTATCAGCAGCTCATAGCTGTTTCGTTCCAGGCGCATAGCTTGGAGCCATCCAAGAGATATGTTAATCCGGATAAAGTGAGCGATCACTACGCGATTATTCCGACTGAAAAAATACCATCATCAACCGCAGACTTTACGGAAATGGAAAAGGCTACCTATGATGAAATTATCAAAAGTGCGTTAGGTATGTTTTTGCCCGATTATACTTACGAGGAAACCGTCATTACAACAGCCATTGGTGAAGTGGATTTTATTACAAAGGGTAAGACTGAAAAGTCTATTGGTTGGAAGCTGCTGTATCGCAACGATCCTGAAGGAACGGATGATGAAGAGGACGAGGACAAAGCCCTACCGCGAGTTAAACAGGCTGATCCAACGAACGGGATTGTAAGTGTCAAGGATGGGATGACGCAGCCGCCTAAGCCGTATACACAGGGGCAGCTTAT
This sequence comes from Paenibacillus sp. FSL M7-1414, assembly GCF_038003195.1. Taxonomy (NCBI): domain Bacteria; kingdom Bacillati; phylum Bacillota; class Bacilli; order Caryophanales; family Paenibacillaceae; genus Paenibacillus; species Paenibacillus sp. FSL M7-1414. The sequence goes on from NZ_JBBOOS010000002.1 coordinate 25,278, forward strand.
CACTCTTATGACTAATGCCGGTCGTCACGTTGAGGACAAAGAAATGCGGGATGCTTTAAATGAGTCTGAAGGTTTAGGTACTGAAGCGACAAGATCCAGCATTATCGAAACACTCATGCAACGGGAATTTATTCTAGTGAAGAAAAACCAGGTCTATGTAACACCGAAGGGCGAGGTTCTATGTGAAGCTGTGAAAGGAACCGTTCTTTCCAAACCTGAAATGACAGCCCAATGGGAAATATTCCTGAAGGAGATAGGCCGAGGCAACAAGAAAAGCAGCGTCTTTATAGAGAATACGAAAAAATTATGCCATAAATTACTGGAACAAGCTTCTGCTGACATGGGGAATTTGAATGTCCAGGCGCAGATTGCGGCCACTGAAGAAGCCGAGCAAATTTGCAAATGTCCTTGTGGGAACGGCTATATAACGGACAAAGGGAAGTTTTACGGTTGCACGGCCTATAAAGAGGGTTGCAAGATAACATTTTTCAAAGAGCTACTAGGCAAAAAGTTAACCCCTACTCAAATCAAGGCGCTATGTGAGAAAGGGAAAACTGGCACGATCAAAGGATTTACGAGCAAAAGTAAAAAGAAATTTGAAGCAGCTCTTTCCTTGAAGGATGGAAAGATCGAATTTATTTTCTCTTAACATTTTCTCATGACAGAGAGGGGAAACACCATGTACCAATTTTATGAGATCGTGGGGAGCGAGAAACCTATTTACGTGACAAAGCCTGAAGGATATCTGTCATATGAGGAAGTTCCAAACGGGGATCTTGTTAACTATGAAGAAATCGCCTATCTGGAGATTGTAGAAAACGGGGTTAAATTGTACGAACCTCTATATGTGAGGGAGGATGAATAAGAATGCCGTTTCCTAAATCTGGCGACTACGAAGCGAAGATGGCTCAGGTGCAAAAACAAGTTGACCAGGCCATAGAAAGGATATTTAGCAAGGCCGAATTTCAACGTTATTTAGAAGTGGCATCTAAATTTCCAAAATACAGTTTGAATAATGTGGTTATGATTTACGCCCAAAAACCGGAAGCCACCATGGTACAGGGATACAAGGCCTGGAAGGAGATGGGGCGACAGGTTCAGAAGGGCGAAACGGCTGTTAAAATTTTTGCTCCTACGTTCAAGAAAGTCGAAATGACTAAAATAGATCCGGTTACACAACGACCTCAGCTCGATGCAAAGGGGAAGGAAATTACTGAGAAGAAGGAAATGCTTACAGGCTTCACGGCGGTGAACGTATTTGACGTGAGTCAAACAAAAGGCAAAGAAATAGTCAATGTACGGCAGTTTGTCCGTGATGATATAAGAGACAGTGAAGGAGCTGCCCAACTATATAAGCAGTTCTCTGATCATCTAGCAAAGAAAATGGATGTACGAGAGAATGCCGAGGATTTTAAGGACAAGCCTAATGTACGTGGGTATTATGATCGTGATGCTCATGCCATCCGGATCAATCCGGCTATTGAAAACTCGACGATGAAATTCAAAACATTAATCCATGAGTATGCTCATTCGCAGCTCCACCGAATGGACAGTCCTTTGAAGGACTTGCCACGAGGTCATAGGGAAGCCCAGGCTGAAGCCACGGCCTTTATGGTCACAAAGTATTATGGAATGGATACGGAAGCATACAGCGCCGGTTATATTGCAACCTGGGCAAAAGATATTCAATTGGCTAAACAGGCCCTGGGCGAGATCCAGAAAACCGCTAATAATATTATCCGTGAGGTTGACCACCAATTGAATAGAGAACGCATACAGGAAGCTACAAAAACCCAGCTATTAGTGGATGAAAAAGACAATGAACGTGCATTCTTCTTGAAGGGTGCTCATAAAGTATCCGTTCAGATCCGTTCAGAGTTTAGCACTAACCCTTCAGCATTCAAAAATGAGAAGATTGAAGATGTGAAATTGTTAATCTCTTATGCAGATAAAATGGAACGGAACGAGAAAATTCCGGAACACATGGAGGTTGCATACAATAAGATCCGTGATGAAATATTCAGGTCTGACAAACCTGAAGTAACCGAATCTAAGAGAGCGGTTCTGGCCGAATATATAGAGCGCTATGAAAAAATTGCTTCTCACGGAAAGACGGTTCCTGGTATTCCTGGTATGGATGAAGCTGCTAGAGAAGTAGCCGCAGCTTCTACGGATCGGGACGAGAAGCCAAAAGGACAGGACAAATCCAATGTCATTGAGTTTCCAAAATCAAAATCAGGGCCAGAATTAGAGCGTTAGAATAGGCTGATTATGGTATAATAGAGGAGACAAAGTAACCGGTGGGATTATCGACACGGCGAAGCTTTACCCGAAAGGGGGTGACGCCGTGTCATTTCTTGCAGTAGTGCAGCATTTCCTGGAAATTAGCGACAAGCTAGTTAGTATTGCAGTGGGGGTAATAGCCTTATGCAGTGCGTGGAAAGCAGCGCGGAACAAGAAAAACCACCGGGATTAGGTTGGTAGCCTTGGAATCCGGTGGTTTTTCATTCATTTGATTGAAATACGCCGTGGTCGCCCACCGGCCTTTGTTGACAAGTCACGATGTGTCCAGCATCGTGGCTTTTGTTTATTTTACACCTGTTATACTTTTATTATACCACAGTAGGAACAATTCGGAACCACACAAGCAACATTTTCATGAGTTACTCATGTCCCCGTTTATCTTCCACTCGTCTATCTCATTCGGATCAACTTTACAGAGCTTGCAAATTAACAAGCCAAGCGGCATTGTCGGTATTTTCTTTCCATATTCAATATTTTGATAATGCCTCAGTGAGCATTCCATATAAGTTTGAATTTGATTTACAAGTGATTCCTGTGTATGTCCTGATGCTTCGCGTACTTCTTTTAATTTCAAGGTCGGTAACTCCTTGTTCTCTTTATTTATAGATATTACCGAAGTATTTAACATTCTATAACGATCTATAGATCGACGACCTATAGGTCGATGTGTATAATAGAATTATGGGATCATCCTCCCTTGCCGATGGGTGGGAATCTTTGCCGGGTCCTCTCACCTTGCGAAATTTTCCGTTCATCAATTGACAAAACAAAGACCACCCTCATAATGAGAATATACGTTCTTATTTTGGGGGTGGTCTTTTGCTTCACGATGATCCTAGTATGTGGCACAGTCGATTTATTTTGCCTGAACATCGCGATTCTATGTTACAGCAAGATAAGGAGAGTCGCCGTAAGGTTATGCCTGTATTGGATGAACAGGAAAAAGAGGATATTGGGCAGAAACTTGCTATGTCTTTAAAACTTGGCCGGGAAATTACAATCCGTATATTTGGAGAGTTTGAGGATCGAGCGCTAACAGGAACCGTCCTTCATATGGATCAACAGACAAGGCAAGCTAAAATTTCAATCGGCATAGATGATTGGGAGCGAGTTCCCTTCTCTGTGATCCTGGGCGCTGAAGACTAACATTCGGAATTAGATGCCATTTGGATCCGAGCAACGTTTCTGCAGCCGGGTACATATCACGTAAAAGACGAACATTAATTTGTTGGCCAACATGCCGGCACGGAGTAAATTCCGAATATTAAAAAGGGCGGCCTATGAGGGGCTGCCCTTTTTCTGTGTATGCTTCAGCATAGGCTTGGCTTGAGCCAAGTAATGATTTTAAGGGAATAAGGGCTTATGCTACCAGCTCTAAGGCGGTAAAATACACCGCCTAAGACCTGGTACGCACCGCTGCGGGGTTACTCAGCCCGATAACTAGGCGGCCTAAGCCGTGGGAAACCGCCCCGGCTAAAGCCGCCTACGTTCCTGGCCTTCGCTTAACACCCCACACGGGGCGAAGGTCAAAGTCAAAGGCAGTTTGATCCGCACCGTTTAGCGTTCTGACTGCCTTTTTTCTCCTGCTTTTGTCTTTGAGCTAATCCCATGCCCTTTCTCCGTCCTAATAGCAAACCATATATAACCCTGGTGAACAAGGTGGAAAAAATTTTGAGAACGGCACTCAAATTTTTTTCCATCCCTACGGGCAGCCTTGTTCCCCAGGAACATATATGGTTTAAACGCTATGACGGCGAAATGGACATGGGATTAAAACGCTCTTTGACAAAAGCATACGAAAACGGCAAGACAGCAAGATCGGAAACTGTGCATCAAACCTAACACCTAAAGATTCCCGGCTCCTTGGAAGTGGATTGAAGGTTAAAGAAAAAAATGAAATGCCTGAAAGGAGGTGATGAAGATGCAGAATGAGACGATTGTCATGTTGGCCGTTATCGCGGCTTTTATGCAAGTCATTGTTCAATTGTTGGGAGTCGTCAAGGCGTTCATTGAATGGAATACGGCACGACAAAAAGTAAAAGGCTCCGACCGTTCGCAGCGGTCGAAGCCCAAGAAAAAGCCTAAATAATTAACCCGTGCTAACAGGTTGGGTAAGGGGGATGCTTTCACAACCCTTACCCTCCCATCATAACACAAAAATTTATCATGTTAAAGGGAGGACAAGCCCAATGGAAATGTTACTTTTGATACTCATTTTGTTCAGTATTTTCCTTCAGTCAATCACGTTCCTGCTCAACTGGTCTACCAACAAATTCAATGACCGGAAATAGGGGCAAAACGGCAGCAGCCGCCAAGCTGCTGCCCACATCTACTATATGAGCAGGAGGAAAGTCATGAAAACACATAAACTTAAAATACTAGCTGCTTTGACTGTATGTCATGGCATTTATAAAAAAGCGGCCTTTGTCTTGAATGGACAACCGGTTAAAATACACTTTCTGACAATGGATGAGTACCGGGAAATGGTTGATACTCTCACGCCTGCCCGGACTCATGAATGGGCTGGTATGCTGAAAAAGGTAGATGAAAGAAAGCCCATCTATTATTGCATTTGGACTGTTCAAGTCAGTGAGTACCACTTGATAACCAACAAAATCCAAGAGTTAATGGATGCGGTTGTAACAGAGAATGTGGCAACGTTTGAAATGGATATTGCCTCTATTGAGCTTCGCGAACAGCAAAATGTAAATTAACCACCATTGCGCCAGGTCGAAACCTGGCGCAGAAAGGGGAATGAATAAAAATGAAGTATCGTTATTACAGAAAACCTACAACGAAGAAGGCATTACAGACAGCCAAACGCCTGATAGAATCCGGTAGGCTTCAGCCTAGTGAAATTGTCAGCGTACGCGGAACATTCACACAGCGGCGATGGTACAGGCTTACGATCCGTACAGCCAGCGAACAATTTCAGTTTACCGGGTTCTCCTGGTTTTATAGTGGAGAAGGCCCAAGAGGGTTACAGCAAATGCTTAAATGGCTACATGTTCCTGAAGGTGTGAGGAAACAGTTAACCAAAGATGAGTACCATGGCGACACATACAAACCTAACAGTATTTTGATCCGATAACCATTATGGAAGGAGAATCAGAACATGGAGAGTGTCTATAAAAGTAGTTCGGTTCCGAGTGATAATGTTGTTCTGTTTCCTCAGAAGAAGCCTTCTTTAGACCTAACCGCTGAACAGGAATTGAAATATTTCATGCTAGAAATGGCCGTCCCGGTGATTCCTGGTTTGGAAAATAGACTAATTCGAGATGGTGAAGTTGTCGATGAACTGTTTACGAGGGTAGCCGATCAATTATTTGGAGCTAAATAAAATGGGAGATGACGAGCTGATGGACTTGAAAAATCGTATTGAGGTGGAACGGCAGTTATTGAATGAGCTGGCCGAGAATTACGGTATAAATGATCCGCGTACGCTTATGAAATCCCAAGAGCTTGATATAGTGCTAAATGAGTATAATGAGTTGATAAAAAAGGAAAAGCCGACTGCATAAGCAATCGACTTAGGGTGAGAAACTTTGCCGGGTCGCTCACCCTTCCTATTTTATCATACATCGCTGAAGTACACAGCAGGATTAAAGTCATGGAACAGAGAGGGAGAATGTCAGTGACGTATACATGTCCATATTGTGGAACTGAATTGAGAAGTGAAAACCAAGCGTATTATTGTGCGTTTTGTGAAATGGCTGTTTCTGCTGAAGATGTACAGCAGAACGGGGAGCGCAGACAGATCGCTTTTCAGACAAACAACGTATCTATATCGGATGCTGAACAGAATACATGCCAGCTCATGCAGAGATCCACGAATGATTTAATTGTGCTGCTTCGTTTGGTTCGTCAGAAGCGGACAGATTTTTATAACTATATGAGGGTTCTTAATAAGGCCGAGGGTGATTTCCAGGAACATGCCGAGTTAACAGCTAAGGACTATGAATATTGGACGCGGAAGGCATGGGTACTAGAAAATATTCTAAGGGATCGTACCGGAGTCTTTCCTGAGAGAATTACGGATGACTATTTGTCTGGATTGGCTGTAAGAGCAGACAAAATAAACGGTAAATCCATGAGAATAAGAGCTAAAAAACAAACAATTAAGGATACAAAATAGTATCTTTTGTATCCTTAATGTGCTATAATGGATACATAGGGTAAGTGTTTGTTAGGAGGTTTTTGGTATGAGTGATACCCGGAAAAATGTGAAGGTTGCACCTTTTGTGAAATCAGAGTTACAGGCAGTATTGAAGGACATTGATCTAAAGACCGAATCCCTTGCAATTGCTTATCTGGTTTCCATGTATAAAGACCAGAAAAATAAGAGAATTTTACTGTCAGATCATCAAGCATATTTAAAGGCTGCTGAAGTGATGAACAATCAAGGCTCATTATAAAATCTGAACAGCGGAGCGTGTATATTATGTCAAAGGAAGAGAAGGTAAGTAAGGGTTACAAGGTTGATCCGGAAGTAAAAGAGAAAGTTGAAAGACTGTTTGAAGAAAGTGGACTCCCTACACAGGAGAGCTTTTTAGTACATATGGCTGAATTGTTTGAGTTACAGCAGATGAAATCGCTAGGATCTTACACCAAGGATATAGAGCAATTGGAGTATCACACATCAAGTACAGTCAAGCTCTTTATGTCTATGCTGCAATCAGAGAATGCCAATCGATTGAATCTGTCCGAGCAGTATGAGGAAAAGTTAACCGAACGCGGCAATGATCTTTTCAATCAAGAGAAAGAGCTGCATGAACTGCGTTCACTTTTGAAGGAGAATGAGGAAACCCTTGCACGCCAAATGAAAGATAATGCCGAACAACTGACGCTTATTGAGCAATTGCGGGATAATAAAGAAAAGAGCGATTTATTAGTTGAACAGTATAAAGAAAAAATCGACAATCTCACTGGTCTAATTGGTCAGTACCAGGAAGCTGCCCAAGAAAACAAAGAACTGTCAGCGCGTGTGGCCGCATTGAGTGCAAACGAATCCAAGCAAGTCGAAGTTATTGAACGCCTTGAAAATCAAATCAGCACCCTTCAGCAACAATCTGCTGAAGAGATCGAGCGGCTAGAAAATCGTCACAAGGAATCAACCGAGCGACTTACAGAACGTTTTGAAGTCCAGCAACAGCGCGAGCTGCTTAAAGTCCAAGGAGAATACCAGGCTAAAATTGAAAAAATGTCGGCTGAAGCAACTGAACGCCTTCAGACTGCTACCCAGGAAAGCACAGCAGAGATCCGTAAGCTATACAGTGAAATTAATCAGTTAAGAGATTCGCAAGGCGCTAAGACTCCAACACAGAAACCAGCAGCTACAGGGAGTAGCAGAAAGAAGAACACACCAAGTGAACCGAAAGAATGAGGGAGCGTGCGTAGCAGGAGCGTCCGCAAGCTGAAGCCCGAGCGCCCGGCACGCGGCTGCTCCCTCCGATCCGGACGAGATCCGCGAAGCTCCATAGCGCCCACCGGCGCAGCTCACACACCCAGGACGGCCACGGCCGTCCTTTTGTTCATCTCCGGAAGAAACAGCAGCCAGGCACGTACCAGGAGCGTCCACGAGCAGAAGCCTGAGCGCCCGGCACGCGGCTGCTCCCTCCGATCCGGACGAGATCCGCGAAGCTCCATAGCGCCCACCGGCCCAGCTCACACACCCAGGACGGCCATGGCCGTCCTTTTGTTCGTCTCCAGAAGAAACAGCAGCCAGGCACGTACCAGGAGCGTCCACAAGCTGAAGCCCGAGCGCCCGGCACGCGGCTGCTCTCTCCGATCCGGAAGAGATCCGCGAAGCTCCATAGCGCCCATCGGTGCAGCTCACACACCCAGGACGGCCACGGGCGTCCATTTGTGCGTCTCCGGAAGCAT